>NZ_JBGGWA010000030.1:0-2730 GCF_041321145.1 Paraburkholderia sp. IW21
ACGTGAAGCGAACGCGGTGAACTGAAACATCTAAGTAACCGCAGGAAAAGAAATCAACCGAGATTCCCAGAGTAGTGGCGAGCGAAATGGGAGCAGCCTGTACTCTTTATCTTCATTGTTAGTCGAAGGCTCTGGAAAGTGCCGCCATAGCAGGTGATAGCCCTGTAGACGAAAACAGCGAGGAAGAACTGGGTGTACGAGAAGTAGGGCGGGACACGTGAAATCCTGTCTGAAGATGGGGGGACCATCCTCCAAGGCTAAATACTCGTGATCGACCGATAGTGAACCAGTACCGTGAGGGAAAGGCGAAAAGAACCCCGGGAGGGGAGTGAAACAGATCCTGAAACCGCATGCATACAAACAGTAGGAGCCTCTGCGAAGGGGTGACTGCGTACCTTTTGTATAATGGGTCAGCGACTTACATTCAGTGGCAAGCTTAACCGATTAGGGCAGGCGTAGCGAAAGCGAGTCCGAACAGGGCGATTCAGTCGCTGGGTGTAGACCCGAAACCAGGTGATCTATCCATGGCCAGGATGAAGGTGCGGTAACACGTACTGGAGGTCCGAACCCACTAACGTTGAAAAGTTAGGGGATGAGCTGTGGATAGGGGTGAAAGGCTAAACAAACCTGGAAATAGCTGGTTCTCTCCGAAAACTATTTAGGTAGTGCCTCGTGTATCACCTTCGGGGGTAGAGCACTGTCATGGTTGTGGGGTCCATTGCGGATTACTACGCCATAGCAAACTCCGAATACCGAAGAGTGCAATCACGGGAGACAGACATCGGGTGCTAACGTCCGGTGTCAAGAGGGAAACAACCCAGACCGCCAGCTAAGGTCCCCAAATATTGCTAAGTGGGAAACGAAGTGGGAAGGCTAAAACAGTCAGGAGGTTGGCTTAGAAGCAGCCATCCTTTAAAGAAAGCGTAATAGCTCACTGATCGAGTCGTCCTGCGCGGAAGATGTAACGGGGCTAAGCAATATACCGAAGCTGCGGATGCACATTTATGTGCATGGTAGGAGAGCGTTCCGTAAGCCTGCGAAGGTGCATTGAAAAGTGCGCTGGAGGTATCGGAAGTGCGAATGCTGACATGAGTAGCGATAAAGGGGGTGAAAGGCCCCCTCGCCGTAAGCCCAAGGTTTCCTACGCAACGTTCATCGGCGTAGGGTGAGTCGGCCCCTAAGGCGAGGCAGAAATGCGTAGCTGATGGGAAGCAGGTCAATATTCCTGCACCAGTGTTGAATGCGATGGGGGGACGGATCGCGGAAGGTTGTCCGGGTGTTGGAAGTCCCGGTCCTTGCATTGGAGAAGGCGCTTTGGCAAATCCGGGCGCGGAATTCAAGGGTGCGAGGCCATTCACTTCGGTGAAGAAGCAATCGGAAGTGGTTCCAGGAAAAGCCTCTAAGCTTCAGTTCAACAGTGACCGTACCGCAAACCGACACAGGTGGGCGAGATGAGTATTCTAAGGCGCTTGAGAGAACTCGGGAGAAGGAACTCGGCAAATTGGTACCGTAACTTCGGGATAAGGTACGCCCCTGTAGCCTGACTGGCCTGCGCCAGAAGGGTGAAGGGGTTGCAATAAACTGGTGGCTGCGACTGTTTAATAAAAACACAGCACTCTGCAAACACGAAAGTGGACGTATAGGGTGTGACGCCTGCCCGGTGCCGGAAGATTAAATGATGGGGTGCAAGCTCTTGATTGAAGTCCCGGTAAACGGCGGCCGTAACTATAACGGTCCTAAGGTAGCGAAATTCCTTGTCGGGTAAGTTCCGACCTGCACGAATGGCGTAACGATGGCCACACTGTCTCCTCCCGAGACTCAGCGAAGTTGAAGTGTTTGTGATGATGCAATCTCCCCGCGGCTAGACGGAAAGACCCCATGAACCTTTACTGTAGCTTTGCATTGGACTTTGAACCGGTCTGTGTAGGATAGGTGGGAGGCTTTGAAGCGTGGACGCCAGTCTGCGTGGAGCCGCCCTTGAAATACCACCCTGGTTTGTTTGAGGTTCTAACCTTGGCCCGTTATCCGGGTCGGGGACAGTGCATGGTAGGCAGTTTGACTGGGGCGGTCTCCTCCCAAAGTGTAACGGAGGAGTACGAAGGTACGCTAGGTACGGTCGGAAATCGTGCTGATAGTGCAATGGCATAAGCGTGCTTAACTGCGAGACCGACAAGTCGAGCAGGTGCGAAAGCAGGTCATAGTGATCCGGTGGTTCTGTATGGAAGGGCCATCGCTCAACGGATAAAAGGTACTCTGGGGATAACAGGCTGATACCGCCCAAGAGTTCATATCGACGGCGGTGTTTGGCACCTCGATGTCGGCTCATCTCATCCTGGGGCTGTAGCCGGTCCCAAGGGTATGGCTGTTCGCCATTTAAAGAGGTACGTGAGCTGGGTTTAAAACGTCGTGAGACAGTTTGGTCCCTATCTGCCGTGGGCGCTGGATATTTGAAGGGGGCTGCTCCTAGTACGAGAGGACCGGAGTGGACGAACCTCTGGTGTACCGGTTGTCACGCCAGTGGCATCGCCGGGTAGCTATGTTCGGAAGAGATAACCGCTGAAAGCATCTAAGCGGGAAACTCGCCTTAAGATGAGATATCCCCGGGGCTTCGAGCCCCTTGAAGGGTCGTTCAAGACCAGGACGTTGATAGGTCAGGTGTGGAAGCGCAGTAATGCGTTAAGCTAACTGATACTAATTGCCCGTAAGGCTTGATCCTATAACAGGTGTGTG
>NZ_JBGGWA010000031.1:0-2270 GCF_041321145.1 Paraburkholderia sp. IW21
GTAAGCGCGAATTTATCAGCACATAGCGCCCGAATTGGGAGCAAGGCAAGCTGTGTCCACTGATTAACAGTGGACACAGCCAATGACTCAGATCGATTCAGATGCGGCGCTTCTCGCCGTTACGCTCGTAGGTCGCGACGGCAAGCGGCGCTACGACTCGCAATCCAAACGCAGGCTTATTGAGGCCTGCCTGCAGCCGGGCGTGTCGGTGGCCGGGTTGGCGCTCAGGGCCGGCGTGAACGCTAACTTGCTGCGCCGGTGGATCAAGCTGCATCAACAACGCAACGGCGTGGCAGCGACGTCGGAAGTTGTCGAGAATGCGCCGCCGCTTGCCGTGCCGTCGGCGTTCGTGCCGGTCGTCGAGATCAGCCGTCGTGAGGTGGTTGAGCACAAGGACGCCGTAAAGGCTTCCGAGCCCACGCGCTCACCGCCCCCGCCCGTGCGCTCGCAGCTGACGGTGGAAATGCCCAACGGCGTGACGCTTCGGCTGGACTGTACCGGACAGGATGCGCCGCTGGTATCGGCGATGATCGAGACACTGGGGCGCTGCGATGTTCAGGCTCGACGCTAAACTCAAGGTGTACGTTCATCGCGAGGCAGTCGACTTCAGGAAGTCGATCAACGGCCTGGCCGCTCTGGTCGAGCAGTCCATGGGGCTGGACCCGTTTGCGCCGGCGCTCTACGCGTTCAGCAACCGGCGACGGGATCGCATCAAGATACTCGGCTGGGGTGGCAACGGCTTCTGGCTGCTGATGAAGCGCCTGGAAGAGGACCGCTTCGTCTGGCCGCGCCGGCAGCAGGTGGTGATGGAGCTCTCGACCGAGCAGCTTCATTGGTTACTTGAGGGCATCGACATCGATGCGGTGCGTCGTCATCCTGCGCGGCAGTATCGGCACGCTGGCTGATGTCGTGATGCAACATTCGGGACCGGCGTTACAAATTCGGTAAACCCATTCGCCTTGCGGTTTCGCTATCGTGAGCGTCATGTCAGCACACGATCCCACTGCCGGTCTGCCATCCGAAGTTCTCGCCTATATCCGCGAACTTGAGGCCCGCAACCAGCAACTCACTCAACGCGTCGAGCAGCTCGAGGAGTTGTTTCGTCTCGCGCAACTCAAGCGCTTCGCCCCGAGCAGCGAGAAACTCAAAGACCGAGTGTTCGACGAAGCCGAGCTGGTGGCCCTGGCTGAACCCGTTGAAGACGATCCGGACGGCGTCTTTGCGCTGCCCGACACGGGCCTGCCAGCCGTAGACGGCTCAGGCCACCAGAAACGGGGGCGCAAGCCGCTGCCGGCTGATCTGCCGCGTACGCGTATCGAGTACGACCTGCCTGAAGATCAGAAGGTCTGTCCGTGCTGCCAGGGTGCGATGCACCGGATGGGTGAGCAGACCTGCGAACAGCTGCACATCGAGGTTAAGACGTCAGTGCTGCAACACGTGCGCTTCAAGTACGCGTGCCGCCATTGCGAACGCCACGCGGAGCACACGCCCATCGTGATCGCGCCCATGCCGGCGCAGCCGCTGCCGGGCAGCAACGCAAGTCCGGCGATGATCGCCACAGTGATGACCGCCAAGTACGCGGATGGCACGCCGCTCTACCGCATGGAAGATGCGTTGGGCCGCTCGAACATCGCGGTCAGTCGTGGCACGCTGGCGCACTGGATCATCCGGCCTGCCGAACTGCACCTGTCCCGGCTGTACGAGGCATTGCGCGGCACGCTGCTCGCGCAGTCGCTGATCCATGGCGACGAGACGACGGTGCAGGTGCTCAAGGAGGACGGCAAGACTGCGCAGAGCAAGTCGTACATGTGGGTCTACCGCAGCGCCGAAGCATGTGCCGAGCCGGTGGTGCTGTTTGAATACCAGCCAGGGCGTGGGCAACAGTATCCGCAGGCCTTCCTGAAAGGCTATGCCGGCACGCTAATGACCGATGGCTACAGTGCGTGGCGCACGCTCGAAGGTGTCACGCATCTCGGATGCCTGGCCCATGCGCGCCGGGCGTTTGACGAGGCGTACAAGGCGCTCAAGAAACCCGACGGTCGCGCGCGCCGTGCACTCGAATACTTCAAGGCGCTGTATCAGGTCGAGACCCTCGCACGCGGTAAGTTACCCGAGGGCCAAATCCGTGCCGACTATACATACCGGCTACGCCAGACGCACAGCCTGCCACTGCTGGAGGCGTTCAAAATCTGGCTCGATGAGCAGGCGGCACAGGTGCTGCCCGAAAGCCTGACCGGCAAGGCCATCAGCTACACGCGCAATCAATGGGT
>NZ_JBGGWA010000032.1:0-1610 GCF_041321145.1 Paraburkholderia sp. IW21
ACTAACAATGAAGATAAAGAGTACAGGCTGCTCCCATTTCGCTCGCCACTACTCTGGGAATCTCGGTTGATTTCTTTTCCTGCGGTTACTTAGATGTTTCAGTTCACCGCGTTCGCTTCACGTAGCCTATGTATTCAGCTACGGATACCTCAGAAGAGGTGGGTTTCCCCATTCGGACATCGACGGATCAAAGCTCGTTTGCCAGCTCCCCGTCGCTTTTCGCAGGCTACCGCGTCCTTCATCGCCTGTGATCGCCAAGGCATCCACCACATGCACTTGTTCGCTTGACCCTATAACGGGTGTGTCTCTCTCGGCCAGTGTTAGCGCTTTAGCGCTTACTCTGGCCCGATCCCCGAAGGGGACAGGTTCCCGCAGGACCGATCAGTTCACACACGCTACAGGTTGAGTATTCGTGTTGCGCCGTATTCCAAGGCAATCTTTCGATTACCTTTTCATACATTGATACAATCACAACCCTGATTCACCTACTCACACACCCATCTCTAGATGTCCTTTCGTGAATCTCTTTACTACTTCTTCCTGATTGTTAAAGAACGACAGCCGATATAAAGCTCTGCTTCATATCACTCTGACTGGCTCAATCGCCAATGCCTGTTTCACTACACCGCAAACATTTCTCAATGTTCACCGCAGTAAAACCGGCATTGAAGATTGGTGGAGGATGACGGGATCGAACCGACGACCCCCTGCTTGCAAAGCAGGTGCTCTCCCAGCTGAGCTAATCCCCCAGTCACACACAGATATCACTATCCGCATTGATAGCCCCAGGGGTTTCAGTCATTCGCGCAGCCACCGCAGAAACAGTGGTGGGTCTGGATGGATTCGAACCATCGACCCCCGCCTTATCAAGACGGTGCTCTAACCAACTGAGCTACAGACCCCTGAGTCTGTCTAGTTTCACAGCCGATAAGCGTGAGCGCTCAACGCATTGACACGTTAGCTCGAGAAAGGAGGTGATCCAGCCGCACCTTCCGATACGGCTACCTTGTTACGACTTCACCCCAGTCATGAATCCTACCGTGGTGACCGTCCTCCTTGCGGTTAGACTAGCCACTTCTGGTAAAACCCACTCCCATGGTGTGACGGGCGGTGTGTACAAGACCCGGGAACGTATTCACCGCGGCATGCTGATCCGCGATTACTAGCGATTCCAGCTTCACGCACTCGAGTTGCAGAGTGCGATCCGGACTACGATCGGTTTTCTGGGATTGGCTCCCCCTCGCGGGTTGGCGACCCTCTGTTCCGACCATTGTATGACGTGTGAAGCCCTACCCATAAGGGCCATGAGGACTTGACGTCATCCCCACCTTCCTCCGGTTTGTCACCGGCAGTCTCCCTAGAGTGCTCTTGCGTAGCAACTAGGGACAAGGGTTGCGCTCGTTGCGGGACTTAACCCAACATCTCACGACACGAGCTGACGACAGCCATGCAGCACCTGTGTTATGGCTCCCTTTCGGGCACCCCGGCCTCTCAGCCAGGTTCCATACATGTCAAGGGTAGGTAAGGTTTTTCGCGTTGCATCGAATTAATCCACATCATCCACCGCTTGTGCGGGTCCCCGTCAATTCCTTTGAGTTTTAATCTTGCGA
>NZ_JBGGWA010000033.1:0-1609 GCF_041321145.1 Paraburkholderia sp. IW21
GGCTATGAAGGCGGTATCAGTCAGCTCAAGGCATTCCTGGCGCCATACAAGCGTCCCGAAGCCGAGCCCGTGGTGCGCTTCGAGACGGCGCCGGGCAAGCAGATGCAAGCCGACTTCACCGTTATCCGGCGAGGACGCGAGCCATTGCTCGCGCTGGTCGCGACGATGGGTTACAGCCGCGCGAGCTTCGTGCGGTTCACCGCGCGCGAGGACGCCGCGACGCTGTGCGAATGCCTGCGTGAAGCGCTCGTCTACTTCGGCGGCACGCCGGAGCATGTGCTGTTCGACAACGCGAAGTCGGTGGTCATCGAGCGCGATGCATTCGGCGAGGGCGAGCATCGCTGGAACCCGCAGTTGCTTGCGCTGGCTGAGACCTACGGCTTCACGCCGAAGGTGTGTCGTCCGTATCGCGCGAAGACCAAGGGCAAGGTCGAACGCTTCAACCGCTATCTCAAGGAGAGCTTCGTCGTGCCGCTTGCTGCAACGCTCAAGTCATCCGGATTGAAGCTGGATGTAGACGCTGCCAATGCACACATCGGCCGATGGCTGGCAGAGGTTGCCAACACGCGCCGTCACGCGACGACGGGCGAGCGGCCAGTGACGCTGCTTGCAGCCGAGCAGACGGCGCTCCTGCCGTTGCCGGCGCAGGCGCCCGCGCTCGCTGTGCCGGACAACCGCCGGGTACTGCCACGCGAGAGCCTGCAGCATCCGCTGGCGGTCTACGACGCGTTGCTGGAGGTCGCCGCATGAATCTGCAACATGAACGGATTGCCGCGCTGTGCACCCAACTCAAGTTGGACTGCATCGCCACCGACTGGGCGCCGCTCGCGCAGCACACTGCAACGACCGATTCGAGCATGGCTGACTTCCTTGAACAGCTTCTGCAAGCGGAACTCGGCGCGCGTGAGCAGCGCAAGCGTCAGGTGCTGACGAAGCTGGCGGCGTTGCCCGGCGTCAAGACGCTGGAGCAATACGACTTCGCCTTCGCCAGCGGCGCGCCGCGTGCGCAGATTCAGGAGCTGGCGAGCCTGGCGTTCATCGAGCGTGCAGAGAATGTCGTGCTGCTCGGGCCATCCGGGGTTGGCAAGACACATATTGCGACTTCGCTTGCGTATCGTGCGGCGCAGGCGGGCATCAAGACGCGGTTCATCTCGGCCGCCGACCTGATGATGCAACTTGCCGCCGCCCGGCAGCAGAACCGCTTGCGGGAGTACTTCAATCGCGCAGTCATCGGACCCCGGCTGCTGGTCATCGACGAAATCGGCTATCTGCCATTTGGGCGTGAGGAGGCGAACCTGTTCTTCAATGTCGTCGCCAAACGCTATGAGCGCGGCTCAATCGTGTTGACCAGCAACCTGCCGTTCACGCAATGGGCGACGGCATTCGCTGACGACCAGACGCTGACAGCGGCGATGCTCGACAGGCTTTTACATCACGCTCACATCGTGCAAATCAGCGGCGAGAGCTATCGACTGAAGGACAAGAGAAAGGCGGGACAAACGAGCACGCGGGCAAGCGCGAAAGCGGCCGCGTGATACAGGACCCAGGTGGGTCAGATTTACTTCGGCGAAACCACGAAATGTGGGTCAGGTTTCAGTCGGCGTTGACA
>NZ_JBGGWA010000034.1:0-1310 GCF_041321145.1 Paraburkholderia sp. IW21
CCAGGCCAGCGCCGCACACCGCTGGCTGGAGGCACGCCAGGCCGATCTGCTACCCGTCGAGTACTTCCACGTCGTCTTCACGCTGCCCGCGCCCATCAGCGCGATCGCCTGGTACAACAAGCGGCTTGTCTACGGACTGCTGTTCGACATCGCCGCCGACACGCTGCGCACGATCGCCGCGGATCCCAGGCATCTCGGCGCCCAGATTGGCGCCACGCTCGTACTGCACACCTGGGGCTCGGCACTCACGCATCACCCGCATGTGCACGGCATCGTCCCCGGTGGCGGGCTGTCGCCTGACGGTGAGCGCTGGATCGCCTGCCGCCCCGGCTTCTTCCTGCCCGTGCGCGTACTCTCGCGCCTGTTCCGGCGCCGCTTCCTCGAAGCACTCGCAGACGCACACCGGCGCGGCCAGTTGCAGTTCTTCGGCGAGTACACCGGGCTCGCTGATCCCGCTACCTTTGCCCGCTGGCTTGCGCCGCTACGTACCTGCGAATGGGTGGTCTACGCCAAGCGCCCGTTCGCCGGACCGGAAGCGGTGCTCGAGTACCTCTCACGCTACACACACCGCGTCGCCATCTCTAACCAGCGCCTCGTCGCCTTCGATGAGCGCGGCGTGACGTTCCGCTGGAAGGACTACCGTGCAAAGGGACGTACCCGCTACAAGACCATGACCCTCGAAACTGGCGAATTCATGCGCCGCTTCCTGCTCCATGTGCTGCCCGGTGGCTTCCATCGCATCCGTCACTACGGACTGCTCGCCAACCCGGTGCGCCGCGCCAGTCTCGCGAAGGTACGGGACCTCCTGCACGTCGCACCCGAGGTCAGCGCGCCACCCGATGACACTGTCATCCAGACGCGGCCCGTCTTCATCTGCCGGCACTGCGGCGCACCGATGATCGTCATCGACATCCTCGCGCGCAGCGCCCCGATCCGTGCACCGCCGATGCGCCGGAGTCAGACATGAGCGCAACGGTTCCTCGATCCGCCTGTCGAACGTCGGCTCTGCGGCAACGCGGCCCACGAGCGGACGTTTGCGCGTGTCGCTTCGCACAGGCCCTCGCACGTCCGCTTCGCCACCACAATTGCGCCACGGCACCGCTTCATCACTGCGTCAGCGCCCATCAAGCATCCCGCCTGGCCGCGTCGCATCTGGCACCGCTGGGCATCCGGACCGATCAATCGCCATAGCCGCGAAGCTCCAACCGCATCGGGGCACTCCGCGGTTTCCTCCATCGAGGCTTATTCGACGCCTGCCAACACGCGCAGAAACACCGTCACGTTCCTGTGGCCGATGGCAGGCATCGAAT
>NZ_JBGGWA010000035.1:0-1139 GCF_041321145.1 Paraburkholderia sp. IW21
GCATCGCGAAATCGCGCGTCGCTGGAGCGGTCTTGCCGACGAATTCGCGAGCCGCAATGAAGGAGCAGAGCAATGAACCAGCGTGAGACGGCCTTCGCCGATATCAATGCACGCGCTGCGGATGAAGTCGCGCCGGAGCACGAAGCGCACTCGCGGCGTCATGTCGGCCGTTCGATGGAGCGCCTCGAAGACCCCGCGATCCTGACTGGCCGCGGGCGCTACGGCGACGACATCGCGGTCAAGCCCGGCACGTTGCACGCGGCGGTTCTGCGGTCGCCGCATGCTCACGCCGAACTCATCGCAATCGATACAGAAGCTGCGTCGAAGCTCGGTGGCGTGCGCGCCGTACTCTCACGCGACGATCTGCGCGGATGGTCGCGGCCGTTCGTCGTCGGCGTGAAGTCACCGATGGAGCAGTGGTCGCTAGCGATGGATCGCGTGCGCTATGTCGGCGAGCCGGTGGCCGTCGTGATGGCGGAATCACGCGCGCTCGCTGAAGATGCGCTCGACCTGATCAAGGTCGAATACGCGATGCTCGATCCGGTCACGTCGATCGAGCAGTCGACGAAGAGCGATGCGCCGCTCCTGCACGAACGCGTCGGCACGAACGTGATCAGCGACCGGCACTTTCACTATGGCGAGCCGGAAGCCGCGTTCGAACGAGCGCCGCATCGCGTGAAGGTCGTCGCGCACTATCCGCGCAACACGTGCGCGCCGATTGAATGCGGCGTGGTGATCGCGGAGTATCTGTCGGGCGACGAAGGCTACGACGTCACGTCGAATTTCATGGGGCCGTTCTCGCTGCACGCGGTGATGGCGATGGCGCTCAATGTGCCCGCGAACCGTTTGCGTCACAAGGCGCCGCGCGATTCGGGCGGCAGCTTCGGCGTGAAGCAGGCGGTGTTCCCGTATGTCGTGTTGATGTGCCTCGCGTCGCGCAAGGCCGGTGCACCGGTGAAGTGGGTCGAGGACCGGCTCGAACATTTGAGTGCGGCGACCTCCGCGACGGCGCGGCTCTCGACGCTCGAAGCCGCTGTCGAAAGCGATGGACGCATCACCGCGCTTTCCTACGATCAACTCGAAGACGTCGGCGGCTATGTGCGCGCGCCGGAACCTGCAACGTTCTACCGGATGCACGG
>NZ_JBGGWA010000036.1:0-1078 GCF_041321145.1 Paraburkholderia sp. IW21
CCTCTCAGCCAGGTTCCATACATGTCAAGGGTAGGTAAGGTTTTTCGCGTTGCATCGAATTAATCCACATCATCCACCGCTTGTGCGGGTCCCCGTCAATTCCTTTGAGTTTTAATCTTGCGACCGTACTCCCCAGGCGGTCAACTTCACGCGTTAGCTACGTTACCAAGTCAATGAAGACCCGACAACTAGTTGACATCGTTTAGGGCGTGGACTACCAGGGTATCTAATCCTGTTTGCTCCCCACGCTTTCGTGCATGAGCGTCAGTATTGGCCCAGGGGGCTGCCTTCGCCATCGGTATTCCTCCACATCTCTACGCATTTCACTGCTACACGTGGAATTCTACCCCCCTCTGCCATACTCTAGCCCGCCAGTCACAAATGCAGTTCCCAGGTTAAGCCCGGGGATTTCACATCTGTCTTAGCGGACCGCCTGCGCACGCTTTACGCCCAGTAATTCCGATTAACGCTTGCACCCTACGTATTACCGCGGCTGCTGGCACGTAGTTAGCCGGTGCTTATTCTTCCGGTACCGTCATCCCCCCACCATATTAGGGCGAAGGTTTTCTTTCCGGACAAAAGTGCTTTACAACCCGAAGGCCTTCTTCACACACGCGGCATTGCTGGATCAGGCTTTCGCCCATTGTCCAAAATTCCCCACTGCTGCCTCCCGTAGGAGTCTGGGCCGTGTCTCAGTCCCAGTGTGGCTGGTCGTCCTCTCAGACCAGCTACAGATCGTCGCCTTGGTAGGCCTTTACCCCACCAACTAGCTAATCTGCCATCGGCCGCCCCTCTAGCGGGAGGTCCTAAGATCCCCCCCTTTCCTCCGTAGAGCGTATGCGGTATTAATCCGGCTTTCGCCGGGCTATCCCCCACTACAGGACACGTTCCGATGTATTACTCACCCGTTCGCCACTCGCCACCAGGGTTGCCCCCGTGCTGCCGTTCGACTTGCATGTGTAAGGCATGCCGCCAGCGTTCAATCTGAGCCAGGATCAAACTCTTCAGTTCAAACCTGTTACTGTTTTTCGGGCTCTTCCGAACCCGGTCGCTCACTCAACGTACTGACGAATGATCC
>NZ_JBGGWA010000037.1:0-1044 GCF_041321145.1 Paraburkholderia sp. IW21
CCTGGCGAGTTCGAGTGAATCGAGGAAGGTACGCATAGGCGTCTTGCCGTAGCACCATCGCCCCTGATGTTCGCGCTCATTGTTGTACTGGTCAAGCCAGCCGTCCAAATCGGTCTGCAGAGCTGCGATCGAGTCGTAAATCTTCCTGCGGAAGGCGATGCGATAGAACTCGTTGAGCATGGTCCTGTGTAGCCGCTCGACGATGCCATTGGTTTGCGGAGAACGTGCTTTGGTGCGGGTGTGGTCGATGTTCTCCACAGCCAGATAAAGCTCGTATTCATGGTGTTCCGGGTTGCCGCAATACTCCGTGCCCCGGTCGGTCAGCACCCGCGCGAGCGGGATGCCGTAGCAGTCGAAGAACGGTACGACGCGATCGTTGAGCAGGTCGGCGGCCGGCAGCGGCGTCTTACGGTCATAGAGCTTTGCAAACGCCACTTTCGAGTAGGTATCGACAAAGGTCTGCTGATAGACGCGACCCACGCCTTTGAGCGTGCCGACGTAAAAGGTGTCCTGGGCACCGCAGTAGCCGGGGCATTCCGATTCGAATTCGCCGTGTGTTTCCTTTTCCAGTTTGGCGCGCTCGAGCGCGGCTAGCTGTGATTCGGTCAGTACTATCCCTTCCTGGGCGGATCTGGCTTCCAGAGCCTTGAGACGATGGTTCATGGTCTGGAGATCATGACGCAACCAGACGCCGCGCACACCCTGTGGCGACACGCTCAGGGCATGGCGTTTGAGCACTTCGTTGGCGATACGGATCTGACCGTAGGCTGGCAGTTCCAGCGACAGTTCGAGCACCGCGGCCTCGACCTGCGGATCCACGCGGTTCTTCAGCACCGGACGATGATGGGAGATTTCCTGCAGGGCCGCTTCACCGCCCTTATCGTACAGTTCCTTGAAACGGTAGAAGCTGTCGCGCGAATAGCCCATTACACGGCAGGCCTGACTGACGTTGCCCAGTTGCCGGGCCAGCTCCAGCATCCCGACCTTGGCGCGGATAACTTTCTGTTCCTGAGTCATGGTGGACTCCTTGCGGTTTGCCGCGTG